>NZ_JAGRQZ010000025.1:0-19048 GCF_018223915.1 Klebsiella sp. 64 | reverse complement strand
GGGGGTCGTTGGTTCGAGTCCAATTAAACGCACCATAATGCGTCTGTAGCTCAGTTGGTTAGAGCACCACCTTGACATGGTGGGGGTCGATGGTTCGAGTCCATTCAGACGCACCAATCATTTTTCCTTCTGTAATTCCTGAATTTTATCACCTGCTCCCCGTTGGTATTGCTGACATTAAAATGTTGTGTATTGGCAAAGCGTTTTCCTTGCATAGTCCATACTAGTCCACATGAGTGCTAAGGAAGCCAACCCTTTTAATGAGCATCAAAAATCGATCAACAGACCACGCCGTTTAATTTCTTAATGATAATCATTCCATTCATCATAAATATATGCATATGCAAATCGATATATCAGATACCCCACCAGGAATCCCATAACTGAAAGTAAACCCCAGAGAAATTTATATTCATTTACTGAGAAAAAAAAGAACCAGCCAGCCAGCCAGCGCGATACCTGAAGCACCTAATCCCATCCCAGCCCCTCTGATAACACGGGAAAGCAGGATGAGTAATGTTCGTTTTATATTCATAATCCACCAAAGAAATATTCACATATTTTGTTAAATTCTGCTGGATTCTTATCACTGACCATACACGCTGTTTCGAAAGGTTTTACAATATCCTCAACATGAAAATACAGAAGATCCAGATCTCGCAGATTTTGCAGTTTATCATGCAGTACCGGATTTCTGCGCTTCAGATATCGGGACGTGTATATTGCTCTGGATGTTTCAGCTCCAACGGATAATAATAATCCGGCAAGACTTCCTGCAAAAAAAGCGGACACTCCTCTTGAGGCGTTCCCCTCTTCCTCATCCCGCTCCACGTCAGGTGCTGCGGCTTCGGTCCTGCCGCCATATGGGTTAACAGTTGCTGATTCAGCAGGCTGTCGATATTGCGCCCCCCCGGTGAACAACCATCCGGTAGCGTGACTGCCTCGGCGGTAGCTTTACCAAACTGGTTGCATCGTTTATCAGCCTGTTCCTCATCGCTTCACTCCATCTTTTCTGGCGTTAAAATTCATCATTACGACCTCCATTCGTTACCCTTCGCCACCCACTGGCCGCGCTATCGCACCCGCCTGCTTTCGCGAACGCTACCGCCCGTCGCTGTCTCCCTACAGGAACCCAAAGCGCACTGGGTAAGGCAGAACGGTGATCTTTTATTTAACGCCCGGAATAGCAGTCGCTCAGCAATACATGCACAAGAAAATCCCGTTCGTATCCGCGTACTGCCGGAGTATATTCAGTTTGAATTCAGCGGAATCTCGGTTCAGATCGGGAGTGACTGCGTAATGCTGAAAAAGACGATAAACAGAATAAAACAAATAAACTGATAATATTTTGTCATGCGAGAGAAGGAAGCTGTCTGGACGCAGGGCAGAAGCGGTGGCTTCGCAACAACAATATTCCATACTGAAAACTATTCCCTGGCGTAAAAAAGCGAGCGCGCGGTACAACAGGGAGGAAACCATGGGCGGCGCTAAATGTCTCCCGGCCAGCTCTGACTTAACCTGCCGCAATCTCCGTCTGCAGCCAGCGCTCAAACATCTGCAGCGCTGGCTCCCCCTCCCCGCCGCCGGGTTTGATCAAGCAGAAGCGCTTAGCCAGCGTCGGGGAGCCCGGCCACGGGGCAACCAGCGTTCCGGCGCTCAGCTCGCTTTCCACATACATCTTCGGCACCAGGGCCACTCCCTGCTGACTTAGTACCGCGGCGATCGCCATCTCATGCAGATCGTAGCGCGGCCCCTGGGCGGGGTTATCCAGCGCCAGACCGCACTCGCGGGCATAGTGCAGCCAGGCGTCCGGGTTTTGCCGCCGGTGAATGCGCGTTAGCCGGTTAAGCAGCCCCGGAAGATCGTCATCCGTCAGCAGCGCAGCATGGCAGACCGGCAGCAAATACTCCGCAAATAAAAACGTCACCTCCATTCCGGTCCACGCCGGGTGTTCAAAATGGATGGCGGCATCAAATCCGCTTCCCGGCAGAATGAAGGGATCGCTGCGGGCGGCGATATTGACCACGATATGCGGATGCTGCGCCGCAAAGCGCCCGAGCCGGGGAATTAACCAGCGGCTGGCGAAGGTGGGGAGCACGGCGATCTCCAGGCTGCGGCCATCGACGGGCATCCCGCTGACGTCATGGGTGTCCCGTTCCAGGCGAGCGAGGATCTCGCGGACCTGACGAGCATAGCGGGCGCCTGCCGGATTGAGCCGCACCCGGCTCCCCGTCCTGTCAAAGAGTTTACTGTCGAGGAGCGCTTCCAGACGGGCAATCTGCCGGCTGATGGCCCCTTCCGTTAACGCGAGCTCAGCCGCCGCGCGGGCAAAGTTGCCGTGACGAGCCGCGGCCTCAAAAGCCAGTAGCGCAGCGCTGCTGGGGATTTTACGACGCATAGCCAATGCTCCTTGTGCAGGCTCACCGAAAGTCAGTGACAGAATATCACTACGCCTTGAATTAACATCGTTTTTCAGCGCCATTTTTAGCCGATAGGATGATGAAAACTCACTAAAGCGCCTTGTGCGCACATCATCTGTTCATCGAGGTCACTATGCTCTATGTCGTCGAATGCGCCTACACCGATCCCCAAAGCGAAGCGGCGTGGAATACCTTTTACAATCAGGAAAAACTACCGGCGCTGGTCTCTGTGCCCGGTTTCTACGCCTCCCAGCGCTTCCGCGCTCTCAGCGAGGGCTGCCCCTGCTACCTGGCGCTGCACGATATCCACGATGCTACCGTCATCGACAGCGACGCCTACCGCCGCAACGGCGGCGGCCATTTTGCCCGCTGGCAATCGGCGATCGCCGACTGGCATCGCCACCTCTATCTAACGAATAATACGCTGCGGGAGGTTGCCCCGGATGAAGTGCTGCTGCTGGGCGATACCGCGGAGGACTTGCCCGTCGCTGCGCCGATACACCTGCAGCCAGGCGGCCTGGCGACCGAACAAACCCGGTATGCCGCCATCCTCCCACGGGACAACCTGCATCACCTGGCCACGACTGCCGCCGTCTTTATCTATCAGCCCATCACCGCCCGGTTACGCAACCCGGCGCAGCGCGCGTGAGGTCGCCATGTCACCTGCTCCCTTTTATACGTTGACCGCTGGCGACCTGACGGTGACTGCCGTGAGTGATGGTCTGATGTCAGCGCCGCTGTCCTTACTCTCGGGTATCTCGCGGGAGGAGGCGGAGCATCTGCAGCGGCATTCAGGATTAGCCTCGCCGGAGACCATTGCGATTGGCGCCTATCTGATCCGCGGTCGCGGGAATACGGTGCTGGTGGATACCGGCACCGGCGGAGCCAATGGCGTTGGCGGCGAACTTATCGCCAATCTGGCGCGGCTCGGCGTTGGTCCTGAGGAGATCGACGCCATCCTTCTCACCCACGCCCATCCGGACCATATCGGCGGCCTGCTGTCCGCCGCTGGTACGCCAGCGTATCCCAACGCCACGGTGTTCCTGCCTACGCGGGAAAGCGCTTACTGGCTGGCAACATCCACGTTCGACAACGCCAGCGATCGCGGTCGGCGCAACGTGCTGCTTGTTCGCCGTGTACTGGCGAACTGCGCGGCGCAAATCAGCGGGGTTGATGATGAGGAGGTGATCGCCGGGATCCGCCCGTGCCCTCTGCCCGGCCATACGCCCGGGCATACCGGGTATCGTCTCGAAGCGGGCGATACCTCGCTGCTGATCTGGGGGGATATCGTCCATTTCCCGTCCATTCAGTCTGCGCGGCCAGAAGCCTCGGTCGCCTTCGACGTCGATCCTGAACAGGCCCGGCGTACCAGGGAGATCCTGCTGCGCCAGGCCGCCAGCGAACGGTGGTTGATTGCCGGTATGCATCTTGGCCTGCCGGGATTCGCCAGAGTGGAGAACACCGCCTCTGGCTATTGTCTGCGCTCGGTATGATCGTTGAGCAGAACAATGACCACAGTAAAACCCCGGTCGCGGCATGAGCACGACCGGGGCGTTTTGTCCGGGAAATTGGACGAGCCGTTAACCGCGGCTCTTCCAGCCTTTTTTACTTTTGCAGCTGGCTTTGGTGGCGATCCATGGGTGACGTAGCTGAGTCAACTGAAGATCCTGGGAGGCCGGGCTGGCCGACCAGCGTTTGTTGCACAGAGGCTTACGAGTTGCAATGACCATAAAAACGCTCCTGAAAAGTAATGAACCATTCCCTGGGTAGTTCCACAAGTTCAGAATTAGCGTATCACCGCGTAACGGAAGTTATTTCAATCTTTGTTTTAGAATGTAAATGGTCATCGCCCTCTGAAATAGCTTAAATTGATCCAAATCAATTTAAGTGCATTTATTTTTCGATGCCACCTATATTTTCAAGCGCTTACCTTCGCCAGTCGCCTGATTAAGACTTTTCCTATACCGCATAATACAACAGAATCAAGCGATATTATCAGATTTTTATTCTAGTTATGTATGGCTGTGTGGTTATTTGTTTTGATTATTCTAACTGATAAAATTCACTTGGTCAGTCAGCAGCGGGCAGGTACTCTGCACCGGCAAGAAGAGGATTTGTCAGGGAGTTGTGGATGACTAAAGGCTATAAACTACTTGGCTATAAGTTAGCGGATAATATTTTCTACTGCCTGCATCATCGGGAAATTATCACGCTGCGCGGGACACGGACGCAAGTCCAGCTACGCAGCACCATGGCCTGTTTACTGGAGTACCTGCTGGCGCACGGCAGAGAACGTCTGGTCAGCGATGAAGAGTTAATGATTAACGTTTGGGAAAAAAATAATCTCCGCCCTTCCGCGCAGCGCCTATGGCAGGTTATTCAGAGCTTAAAGTCTCGCTTACACCAGGCTGGCGTGGAGAGCGCGTTAATCATCCGCGTTAAGTGCGCGGGGTATTATATTAATAACGTTTACGTAGCCGAAATTTATTCATACAAACCGCCGGGGATGATGAATTATATAAACACTTCGCCTGCTGATATGAATAAGCTTCTGGTACGCAGCTAATCCCCTCCCCGCGCCGTTTACATCGCCAGCAACAGGGTTTATTCGTTGAATATTTTAATTCACAGCAATAATATTTATTTTAATATCGGTATCGCCCAGTGTTTTCGGGATATTCAGAAAACAGCGCCCGAATTAAAGGTTATTCACTCCCTGCCCCTCAGCCATCTTCCAGAACTGTCCGGGCTGGATGTGATTATTTTGTCACTGGAAAACTATCATGATTACCTGGCTGCCGCTGAAATCGCTCAGCACTTTCAGGGCCTGGTCATTGGCTTTACGTCAGCCGGCAACGTAAGGCGCGGACGCGCCTTTTTCGCGGATACCCTACTGTGGGTCAGCCAGCGCGAAGCGGTACGTGAAGTGAGCCGCCTTCTGCGCTGCCTGGCCGAGCGCCGCTGGCCACTCGTGCCGCGTCACCAACGTCAGAGCGTTTCTTTCCGTCAACGAGCCCCGCTCAACCGCCTGGAGATGCGGATGATTGATGCCACCATGAAGGGTCAGTCGGTTCATCAAATGGCCGCTACGCTGGGGATTAATCGCAAGCGGGTCTATAACGGCCTGGAAAGGATTAAAGAGAATTTCCGCCTGGTCAGTCATAGCCATTTTCATCATTTCATGACCGACAGGCTCTCTTTTAGTCGCCTGTCTGCCGACCTCCGATGCCTGACCACAGCAGCTAATGCAACCCTGCCGCCGCGCGCAACCTCGAGGCTGGCGGAAAATCATTCATATTATTTGAAATAGTTTCGCAAATTGTTTTGATTTTAGGCTCCAGCAATCAAGCGTATTCTTTATCACATCAGGGCAACAGGCCCTTTATCAGACACCAAATTAAGGAATACGACCATGAAATTCATCAAAACTTTCGTTGCTGTTTCTGCGCTGTCTCTGTTCTCTGCTGCCAGCTTTGCTCAGAGCGTCAGCGCCACTGCCTCCACGCTGGACCGCGCGGAAGCTAAAATTGCCGCCCAGGCCGCAGAACAGGGTGCATCCTATAAAATTACCAGCGCCCAGTTTAACAACCGTGTTCATATGACGGCTGAACTGAGCAAATAAACCCTTGCCCCTAAACGTTTCCTAAAGCGCCGCCTGGACGGCGCTTTAGTTTTTCCCCCTGCCTGACATTTCCCGGCAGGTCCATGCGGCATTCGCCGGATCCCGGACAATACTGACTCTCAGCACAAAAAGAGCCTGATAGCAATAAATACCCGATTGGCCGGATTATCTGCGGCTTGTCGGCGTAAAGCGGAGAGGTCTGTCGCCGCGAATCAGTCGGAGGCCTTCCGCTGTCTGCAAAGCGGCGCCCATTTTGGCAAAATTTGCGTGGCGTGGTGAGGGTTTGCAGGGCCTCCGTGCCCTGGAAAGACTTTATTCGAAAAAGACGTCCGGATTTTCCGACAGCGAAACAAAGGATTTCGTGTTTTTATCCAGCGCCTGAATATCGCCGGTTTCGATGTCGTAGAACCAGCCATGCAGGCGCAGGGTATGGTCGCGCAGACCAACCGCCACCGAAGGATGGGTCTTGATGTTATTCAGTTGGGCGATGACGTTTTCCTGCACCATGCCGTTGACCTTATCGGTTTCGCTAGCCCAGGTTTTCTTTTCCACCACCGCTTTCGCGGCATCGGCATAGCGTAGCCAGTGAGACACCGCCGGCATCGGCTCAAGGCACTGACAGGTGGCGATCGCTTTCATCGCGCCGCAGTTGGAATGACCGCAGATCACGATATCCGTCACGCCCAGCGCAACCACGGCATATTCGATGGTCGCGGAAACGCCGCCCGGCTCCGGCCCGAAAGACGGCACGATATTCCCGGCATTACGAATGACAAAGAGCTGTCCCGGCTCCTGCTGGGTAACCAGTTCCGGCACCAGACGGCTGTCAGAACAGGAGATGAAAAGCGCTTTGGGATTCTGGCTGGAGGCCAGGCTGCGGAAGAGTTCTTTACGCTGGGGGAAGATCTCTTTCTGGAAGTTGAGGAAGCCCTCAATGATATGTTGCATAGCAGTGTCTCTTCTCTGTAGTTATTACGGTATGACAAAGATCACAGTTATTCAGTTTACCATCGATGACAAGAATGGGAATCGTTATTCAAACAGTTGCGCAGAAAACGCGCGCCGCCAACGCCTGCTTCTCCCCGTCTAATACACACCTTTTTGACGTGCTTTCCTGAACCAGTTTGCTACTCTGTCTGCTCCAACCGTCCACACGTTACCGACCGCCTGCCTGCGGCGGACATAACAGGAGTCGCTATGTTCCTATCCAGCCTGATGGCCATTGCCGCGGTGCTGATCATGGGCGTGATCAGTCCCGGCCCAAGCTTTATCTTTGTCGCGCGCAATGCCGTCGCTCGCTCGCGTCTGCACGGTATGGTGACCGCCCTCGGTACCGGCGCCGGTGCGGCCATTTTCTCCATTATGGCGATGCTGGGCCTGCAGAAGGTGCTCACCGCGGTGCCGGAGCTGTTTATTGGTTTGAAGGTGGCGGGCGGGCTCTATCTGCTGTGGCTGGGCTATAAAATTTTTCGCGGGTCGGCGCAGCCGATGGACTTTTCCGCCAGCGGGATGGCCGGCAACCGCTCTTTGCTGAAGACCTTCCGCGACGGGCTGTATACTCAGCTCAGCAATCCCAAAACGGCGCTGGTGTTCGCCTCAATTTTTACCGCCCTGCTGCCGGCGCAGATCCCCACCGCCTTCTATTACATCGTGCCGCTGATGAGCTTTCTGATCGACGTAAGCTGGTATTCGCTGGTGGCGCTGGTGCTGTCTGCCGACCGCCCGCGCCGCGTCTACCTGCGGCTGAAGCGGCGGATCGACATCGCCACCGCGACGGTGCTGGGGGCGCTGGGCCTGCGGCTTATCGCCACCTCCCTCACCCGCTAGCGGGTTACACGGTATAGATGCGAATATCGTGCTGCTGAAAGGCAACGCGATATTCGCGACTGATATTCTCTTCCACCACCAGCACATCGATATCGCTGCTGGCGGCCACCACAAACCGCGCTGCTGCCGGAATTTTATCCGAAGTCAGACCAACAATAATTTCGCTGCACTGTTTAATGACCGCTTTCTTGAACTCGCAGTCGGCATAGTCAAAGCCGGTCAGGCCCGACTCTGGCGCCATCGCGCAGCCGCCGATAAACCCCTGGTCGAATAACATGCCCTGCACCTGAGCCACCGCCGCGGCGCCGACGCAACCGCCGCTCGCGCGCTGTACCTGGCCGCCAAGCATCACCACGTCATACAACGGTTTTTTCACCAGTACCGCGGCGATCTCCGGCGAGTTCGTTACCACCGTCAGCGCCAGCTCGGTGGGCAGCGCCTCGGCCATCGCCAGATTGGTGGTCCCGGTATCAATGAAAATAGTGCCGCCGGGCTTCACCAGCCGGGCACACTGTTGCGCGATCCTGAGCTTTATCGCGCGGTTTTTATCTTTCCGCTCACTGTAATCCCCCGCTTCCGGCAGACTCAGCACCGCCCCGCCATACACCTTTTTACAGAATCCCTCGCGGCTGAGCTCATGCAGATCGCGGCGGATGGTATGCTCCGACACCTGAAGACGCGCCGCCAGCTCCGCGCACACCACTCTGCCGTTTTCCTGCAGGATCTGGCAAATCAGCGCTTGTCGCTGTTGAGGGAAAGCAGCATAATCGAGCATAACACAATCCTTAAATAATCAGAAGCGAGCAGTAACAAGCATGATCGTCTGCCCTGCTCTGGTTGTCAACGTTCCTGCCCGGAGGTTTACCATGAAAATTGCCCATTTCGCCCTGTGGACCCAACAGCTCGACGTCCAGGCCCGCTTCTGGGTGGACTTCTTTGCCGCCAGCATCAATGAAAAATACCTTAGCCAGACCAACCCCGGCTTTGCCTCCTATTTCGTTACTATCGACGATGAGGTGGTGATAGAGCTGATGACCAAGCCTGGCCTGCAGCAGGCCAGCGCGGATAATAACCATACCGGCTGGGCGCATCTGGCCCTCTCGGTGGGCGGGGCGGAACAGGTCGATGCCATCGCCCAACGCGCCGGGGCCGCCGGAATACTGATTTCGCCGCCGCGCACCACCGGCGACGGCTATTATGAGGCGGTGATCGCCGATCCCGATGGCAACCTGATCGAAATCGTCGCATAGTCAGCAGAACGCCAGTATTCAGGAGGCATCCATGGCACATTACCGGATTATCGACACCGCATCCTGGCCCCGCCGGGACCATTTCACTTTTTACCGCCAATTCGCCAACCCCAGCTTTAATCTCTGCGTGCCGATAGCGGCGCAGCGCCTGTACGAATGTGCGAAGGACCGTCGGGTCTCGTTTTTTCAGCTCGCGCTCTATGCCCTGCTGCGCGCGGCCAACGGGGTACCGCAGCTACGCCAGCGAGTGCGGAACGATGAGGTGATTGAATATGACAGTCTGGCAGTAATGACGCCGGTGATGACCGTCGGAGAGGGATTCCGTCAGGTGTGGTGCGACAATGCCCCCGAGTTCACCGCCTTCAGCGCCGCGGCCACGCCGAAGATTGTCGCGGCAAGAGAGACATCCCCGGCGCCGCTCATCGTCGATGGCGAGCATTTTATCTGCGCCAGCTGTCTGCCATGGCTCCACTTCACCTCGATGACCCATGCGGAATATGCCGTCGGCGCGGCGGTCCCCGCGCTCACCTGGGGAAAATTGCAGAATGGCGTTATCCCGGTGGCCGGGCGGTTTAACCATGCCTTCGTCGATGGTCTCCACGCCAGCCGCTTTTATGCCCTTGTCGAAGAGGGATTTAATGACCCCGAGCGGCTCTGGTTGCCGCTAACCGAAACCGCACCCTCCCTGCTTCCCTCAGCGGCGAAGGAGCGTTAACGTCTGCCCGGAACTGACCGCCAGGGAGCCTTACTCCCTGCACGGCGGTCGGTACGGGGCCACTATCATCGTTCCCTTTCAGCCGGCGAATACCGCAGGTGTGACGCCTGTTCAGAACCTCGCGATTGAAAAGCTGGGTCGCAGACAGCATGCTGACCAACCATCATCAGACAGCGGAAAACACTGCTTCATAGCCATAGAATGGGATTATATTGCCGATCCTTTGCTAAGGATAATTAGTTATAAATCATAGCGTTTCAGTGTTAGACAGGGCGAAGTGCGCCTCTTATCTTTCGTCATGAATTGTAAATAACCACGCAATCATTTGATGAGGTAGCACTTTTGTCCAGATTACAACAAGGATTAAAAACCAGACAAACCCGCTTCGCCCTGGCGCTAAAAGTGGCCCTGCTCGGCGGCGTGGTAGCATTTTCTTCTGCTGTCTTTGCTGAGGGTCTCCTGAAAGAAGGTATCACCCCGGCCACTGACGCCAGCCAGATCCCGGCCAGCGCCAAACTGCGGAAAGACACGGTGGTGGCCGGGATCTCCGAGCCGCAGGGGATCTTTAACCCCTACTTTTTCGTCAACGGCTGGGATGAGAACGTAACTAACGTCATTTTTTCACGCCTGATCGACTGGGACAGTCAGGGTAAGCTGGTCCCGGGACTGGCGGAGAGCTGGACGGTCAGCCCGGATAACAAAGTCTATACCATCAAATTGCGCCCTGGTCTCACCTTTAGCGACGGCTCACCGCTGACGGCGGAAGATGTCGCCTTTACCCTGACGGTCCTGCTCGACCCCAAATATGATGGCGATACCGACATCACCCTGGCCAATATCGCCGGCGGGACGGACTACAAAGCCGGCAAGGCTGACAGCGTCAGCGGCCTGAAGGTCATCGACCCGCTCACCCTGCAGGTGACCACCACGCAGCCAGGCGCCACCACGCTGGCCAAAATTGGCGGGCCTGTACTGTCGAAAGCCTGGTACGGCAAAGGGTATCAGCGGGGGAATCTCGACTATCTGCGCTCACTGCACGGCAAGCCGCTGGGCAACGGCCCTTACGTGTACGACAAATATATTCCCGGTCAGGAAATACGCTTCCATGCCAATAGCCATTTTTACCGTGGGACGCCGCCAACGCCGCGCTTTATCTATCGCGTGACCAATCCGTCCACCAACTTCCAGCTGTTCCAGACCGGGGAGACCGACTACGACGCCTTTACCTCGCGCCCCGACGATATTGAGCAACTGAAGATGCTCGGCTTCGCCAATATTAATCTTTACGGCTCCAGCGACTACAGCCAGGTGGAATTCAACGTGCATCGCCCGGCGCTACAGGATAAGCGGGTGCGCCAGGCGCTGATTTACGGCCTGGATAGGCAGAAGCTGATCGACGTGGTCTATCAGGGATACGGCAAAGTCGCCATCGAACCGATCGCGCCGATCTCCTGGGCCTTTAACGCTGAAGGCGTCAACCCTTACCCTTACGATCCGGCACAGGCCAAAAAGCTGCTGGATGAGGCCGGCTGGAAACCAGGCGCCGACGGTATCCGCGCCAAAGACGGCCAGCGCCTGGAGCTGACCCTGCTGGTGAGCAAGAAGGTGCTCAACGATGCGCTGATCCCCATCGCCAAGGAGAACTGGCGGCAGATTGGCGTGCTGCTGAAGCCGCAGGTGGTGGATTTCAACGCCCTGATGGCGCAGCGCAAAGCCGGAAATTACGATTTGGCCTCGTTCAGCACCAGCACCCTCAACGACCCGCACGACGGGGTATGGGATTTCTACAGCAGCGAAGCTAAAGAGTCCGGCTACCATAACGCGGAAGTCGATAAGCTGATTAACGCCGGCAACGCGGTGCTCGACATCGAACAGCGCAAGCCGATCTACCACCAGCTGTATAAAGTGCTGGCCGACGATCCGCCGGTGATCCTGCTCGGCTATCGCGAGATCCTTTCCGCCAGCAGCGCCCGCGTCAGCGGCTTTAAGCCGGATATCTACAACGGCCTGACCGGCAGCCTGCCGGATGTAAAAATCGTCAAATAAATCCCTGGCCGCCGGGTTAACCGGCGGCTGATGTGAGACCGTCATGAGAAATTTCATCCTGAGGCGCCTGCTGCAAACGCTGCCGATGCTGCTGCTGGCCTCCTTCATTATTTTTTTGCTGTTTGCCAAAACCCCCGGCGACTTTATCGATGGCAATATCACCCTGACCGCTGCCCGCGCCGCGGAGCTGAAGGCGATCTACGGCCTCGACCAGCCGCTGTTGACCCGCTACCTCCACTGGCTGGGACAGTTGCTGCGCGGTGATTTAGGCTTTTCGCTGCAGTATCAGATCCCGGTCAGCCAGTTGCTCAACCAGTACATCTGGAACTCTTTTCTGCTGGCCAGCGTCGCGCTGGTCTTTTACTGGGGCATCGGCCTGGCGGTGGGCGTGGTTTCTGCCCTGCGCCCTGGCTCCTGGTTTGATCATCTGGTGAGCGTCGCGGTGTTTGCCGCCATGTCGTTCCCCACCTTTTTCCTCTGCCTGCTGCTGATTAAATGGTTCGCCGTCGATCTCCACTGGCTGCCGGTAGGCGGGATGACCAATACCGGCAGCGACGAGAGCGGCTGGCAGTATGTGCTGCAGGTGGCTGCCCATCTGGCGCTGCCGGTGCTGGCGCTGGTGATGCTGCAGGCGGGCAGCCTGACGCGCTATGTGCGCGCCAGTATGCTCGACGTGGTGAAAATGGATTTTATCCGTACCGCCCGCGCCAAGGGGTTGCAGGAGCGCACGGTGATCCTCAAACATGCCCTGCGCAACGCCCTGCTGCCGATTATCACCCTGCTGGGCTTCGAGCTGCCGGGGCTGTTCTCCGGGGCGATCATTACCGAAAAGGTATTCAACTGGCCGGGGGCGGGCCACATTCATATCGACTCGCTGGCCGCCCGCGACTATCCGGTACTGATGGGGTTTACCCTGTTTCTGGCGGTGCTGACGATCGTCGGGAATCTGCTCGCCGACGTGCTGTACGCCTGGGCCGATCCGCGTATTCGGGTGAGGTCATGATGATCCTGTCTTACTTAGCTTCCCGTCGCCGCCAGCGGCAGGCGGCTATCCCGGCGCTGGCGCACATTACCCCCTCTCCCTGGCGCCAGGGGTGGCGACAGCTGCGCCGTAACCGGCTGGCCATGTTCTGCTTGATCCTGCTGGCGGTGATGGCGGTGTGGTGCGTGCTGGGGCCCGTCTGGTCGCCGTGGAGTGATGATGCCACCGACGCCCTGAGCATCAACCAGCCGCCCGGGGCGGAACACTGGCTGGGGACCGATTTCCTCGGTCGCGATGTCTACACCCGCCTGCTGCTGGCCGGGCGCATCTCGCTGGTTATCGGCCTGCTGACCATGGTGATGTCGGTGTGCCTCGGCTACCTGCTCGGCGCCCTCTCGGGTTACGTCGGCGGGTTAACCGACAAACTGATCATGCGCGTGGCCGACCTGGTGATGACTATCCCTGGGTTACCGCTATTGATCGTCGCCGGGGCGATGCTTTCCGAGCTCGATTTTTCGCCGGACTCGCGCATTTATATGGTGGTGGTGATGCTCAGCCTGCTGGAGTGGCCCCGACTGGCGCGGCTGGTGCGCGGGCAATGTCTCTCCCTGCGCGAACGCGATTTTATGCTGGCCACCCAGGTGCTGGGCCTGTCGGCGCGTCGCCGGCTGTTTGGCCACCTGCTGCCGAATACCATTCCGATTCTGGTGGTGATGGCGACCATGGCCGTCGCCAACGCCATTCTCAGTGAATCCGCGCTGAGCTATCTCGGCCTCGGCGTGGTGCCGCCGACGCCGTCGTGGGGCAATATGATGGATGCCGCTAACAGTCTGATCGATTTCCAGCGTCGCCCCTGGCTGTGGATGCCGCCGGGCATCGCCATCTTTATCACCGTGATCGCCATCAACGTGCTGGGCGATGGCCTGCGCGATGCCATGGATCCCAACATGAAACCGAGGCTGAAATGACCACGCCGTTAGTCTCCTTTAATCATCTCTCCGTCTCTTTCGCCGGCGAACGCTCTCGCGTGCGCGCGGTGCAGGAGGTCTCTTTCACCATTCAGGCCGGGCAAACCGTTGGCGTGGTGGGTGAATCCGGCTGCGGCAAAAGCGTCACCGCCATGGCGCTGATGGGCCTCCTGCCGCCGCAGACGGCGCGCATCGACGGCGGCGAGATCCGCTTCGCGGACCGCGATCTGCTGCGGCTGAAAGCCAGACAGATGGCCGATCTGCGCGGTCACCAGCTGGCAATGATTTTTCAGGAACCGATGTCGGCCCTCAACCCGGTGTTGACCATCGGGGAGCAGCTGTGCGAACCGCCGATCCGCCACCTCGGCGCCACGCCGAAAGCCGCCTGGCATCAGGCCATCCAGCTGTTAAGCGAGGTCGGCCTGGCGCGCGGGGACAGCCTGATGACCCGCTATCCTCACCAGCTTTTCGGCGGCATGCTGCAGCGGGTGATGATCGCCATGGCGCTGAGCTGTCGGCCCAAACTGCTGATCGCCGACGAACCCACCACCGCGCTCGACGTGACCGTGCAGGCGCAGATCCTACGCCTGCTGCGGGATCGGGCCCGGGCCAGCCAGATGGCGATGATGCTGATTACCCACGACCTGGGGGTGATCGCGCAGATGGCCGAGCAGGTGGTGGTGATGTATGCCGGACGAATTGTGGAACAAGGCGCCACCGCGGAAGTGCTACGGCATCCTCAGCATCCCTACACGCGGGGGCTGATCGCCTCCCGACCGGTGCCCGGTGAGCGGCGTCGGCGGCTGTACTCAATTCCCGGCCAGGTGCCGGATCTGGCCGCCCTGCCGGCGGGCTGCGCCTTTGCCGGGCGCTGCGAGCGGGCGACGGCGCGCTGCCGGGAGGCGATTCCGCCGCTGCTCGGCGACCGCCAACGTGCCGCCTGCTTTTATAGCGAATTTGCGGAGGTGACAGCATGAGCGAACGCTATGTCATTGAAGTGGATGGATTGAAAAAATATTTTCCGCTACGCGACGGCCTGTTTGGTCAGCAGACCGGCGAGCTTCGCGCGGTGGACGGCGTCAGCTTTAATATCCGTCCGGGCACCATTTTTGGCCTGGTGGGCGAGTCCGGCAGCGGTAAAACCACCGTCGGCCGGACCCTGCTTGGCCTGTACGAGAAGAGCGCCGGCAGCGTGAAATTTCACGGTCAGGAGCTGGCAGACCTGACCGCGCCTGCCCTGCGCGCTATCCGGCCCAGGATGCAGCTGGTGTTTCAGGACCCCTATAGCTCGCTGAACCCGCAGCTGCGTATTGGCGACGCGATTGGCGAAGCCATGCTGCAGCACAAACTGTGCGCCCGCAATGAGCTATATGACCGGGTGATCGACGTGATGAAGATCTGCGGCCTGGCGCCGGAACACTATGCCCGCTTCCCGCATCAGTTTTCCGGCGGCCAGCGTCAGCGGATCGGTATTGCCCGGGCGCTGATCCTCAACCCGGATTTTATCGTCGCCGATGAACCCATCTCGGCCCTTGATGTGTCGATTCAGGCGCAGATCATCAATTTGTTTTCCGACCTGCGCGACAACCGCGGCGTCACGTTTCTGTTTATCTCCCACGACCTCGGGGTGGTGGAGCATTTATGTGACGATGTGGCGGTGATGTATCTCGGGCAACTGGTGGAAAGCGCCAGCCGCGATGCGCTGTTCAGCCGCCCCCTCCATCCCTACACCCGCGCCCTGATGGCTGCGGTGCCGACCCTCGACCCGCACAGCGAACCGCAGGCGCTGGTGCAAGGCGAGATCCCGGATCCGGCCAATCCCCCCGCCGGCTGCCGCTTTTCATCCCGCTGCCCGCTGGCCAGCGAACGTTGCCGCAGAGAGCCTCCGGCGCTGCGCGAGGTGGCCCCGGGCCATCGGGTCGCCTGTCATTGGGTCGCATCCTGAGCGCGGTCAATGGGGTTATTTATTTCTAAACAACCGACCGATTGTGCGCGGCAGCGCCAGGATTTACTATCCGCCCCGTCTTGTGAGACGCGCGATAAATGAAGCGGAACATCTTTGTACTCTTTTGCCCAATGGCTTCGGGCATTTTTTCTCCACGCCCGGGAGCGATCCTCCCGGCAAGATATTTAGCGGGGCGCGGTCGCCCGTCTGTCAAAACGCAGCAATGGAATTGCTCGTCCGCGTCCCGCTACCCTTTTCCCGCCGCTAATTAAATAAGGGCAAAAAAATAAGACAACATGAGATTGCCTGGGGTATAGCTTTATCTTATTTTTTAAGCGTGTACTCCCTGTTAAGGTATCAACATCATGCTTAAGCGTCGCACTCTCAAAACAGCACTGGCGGCGGTTATTTCCCTTGCCGTCATGGCCGCGCCAGCGTATGCCAACCCGGGTAATGGCAATGGCAACGGCGGTGGTAATCACGGGAACAGTGGTAACCATGGCAATAGCGGCAATCATGGTAACAACGGTAACAGTGGCGACCATGGCAATAAAGGGCAAAATAAAGGCCAGTCCACTGAAGATCACGGCAAACGGAAAAACTACGGCAAGCCCGACCACGTCGACAGCGATATTAGCTTCTCACGGGCGCGCTCCCTTGCCGTAAACTACGGTCTGGTCGGCTATCAGGCGCTGCCGCCGGGTATCGCCAAAAATGTCGCTCGCGGCAAACCGCTCCCTCCGGGGATCGCCAAAAAGACCCTGCCAGCTTCTATGATTAACGACCTGCCCTATTATCCGGGCTATGAATGGCGGGCGGTCGGCGATGATCTGGTGCTGGTGGCCCTGAGCACCGCGATCGTCACCGCCGTGATTAACGGTGTGTTTGACTAAATCATCTGCTTATTGAAAAGCCTCGCCTCGGCGAGGCTTTTTTGTGCCTGATGCCGGTGAGTGACGGCTCACCGGCATAACCAGTATGATAACGGTTCAACCAACCCGGGACCGACTATGGACAAAGACACAGTAGTAACGCTGTTGAAATACAAGCGCTGGATTGACCTTGCCACCTTACAGGCGATCCGCGCGATTGACGGAACAGTACATGGCGGAAAGCGTCACCTGACCATCAGGCTGATGAACCATATCCATGTCGTTGATATGATTTTCCGGGCGAATCTGCGCGGCAGGCCGCACGGCTACACCGCGCTGAATACCCCTGAGACGCCAACCGTTGATGAGCTGGAAACGGCCATGACCGCCTGTACGGACAAATACATTCAGTACGTCAGCGCCATGACCCCCGCCGATTTCCACGAACGTATCGCCTTCAAATTTGTCGACGGCGGCGACGGCAATATGACCGCGATGGAGATGCTGAACCACATGCTCTTTCACGGCGCCTATCACCGCGGCGCGGTGGGCTGGATGATTGGCGAATGCGGCGGCGTGCCGCCGAAAGATGTGCTGACCGTTTTCCTGCGCGACCATCATTCCTGACCGAGCGAAACCATTCGCCGTCGATTACGCGGAGAATCAGCAGGAGCTCTGCCTGATGTCGAGTATGGGTTTTCTGGTACAGGGCGCTAAGGTGGGTTCCGATCGTGGCGATAGATACGCCCAGATGTAAGGCTATCAAGGGGGTTCAGGATCCGCTGTTGCGGGTTTGGATAGCGCTCCCTTTCCGGCATAGCGTCCGCCAGACCATCAGGGCGCACAGCAGGGTGACGACCGCCAGCCCGCTAAACAGTAGCGTATAAGCAGAGTCATAGCTCTCGCGCAGCGCCCGGAGGGAAAAGTCAGGCAAAAGCGCAGCCGCCTGCGGCATATTGCCGGCTCCCAGCCAGCCTGCGGCGCGGTGAATCACCTCGGGGGCATACCCGTGAACGCGACTCTGCAGGGTCAGGGTATTGCTTGCCGTTAATACCGCAGAGACTATCGCCAGGGCGATCCCCTCGCCGGCAACGCGAACGGTGTTGAACAGGCCTGCCGCCATACCGGCTTTCGCCACCGGCACAGCGGATATCGCCAGGCCATCCATCAGCCCCCAGGGAAGCGCCGCCCCCGCCCCACAGAGGATCAGCGCCAGCACCAATTGCGAAAGATGGTTACTGTGAAAAGCATCGCCCAGCAACAACAACCCGACGGAGGCCATCATCAGCCCTCCCGTGGATACCCGCCCCGGTGAAAACCAGCGGGTGAGCAGGGCCGCAACGGATGGGAAAATCAGCATCGGCGCGGTCAGCGCCATCAGATATAGCGCGCTCTGCGACTCACTCATCCCCTCTCCGCCCATAAAATGCAGTGGAACAACAATCAGCAGGACCACGTAGCAACAGCAGGTGGCGACAGGCAGCAACAGTACGCCGACAAAACGCGGATGGCGCAGCAGGGAGAGTTCCAGCACCGGGTTGCTCACCCTCTGGCAGCGCACGGCAAACGCCACGAACAGTCCCGCGGACGCGATGAACAAGGCCAGCGTGGTCAGCGATAAAAAGCCGCGGGCCGGAATGACCATAAGCGATGCAGTAAACAGCATCAGGGCCAGCGTAAACAGGAGTAAGCCGAGGTTGTCGGGTGTCCGCGGCTCGCTTTTTTCTGCCACCGGCAGATACGCCAGACCGATAAGCAGAACCATCACCGAGAGCAGCGCAAACAGGGCGTATACCCCGCGCCAGCCCACCGCGTCGGTCATGAAGCCGATCAGCAGCGGGCCGAACGCCAGGCCGGCGCCGAACAACGTGCCCAGGATGCTGAATGCCCGCGTCCGCTGGGCGCCATCATACAGCTGGGCCAGCGCCGCACTGCCGCTGGCTAAAATCATCGCCGCGGCCAGGCCCTGCAGCGCCCTCAACACGCCTGACAGGAAGAGATTGTGCGTCAGACAAAACAGCAGGCTGCTCAGGCAAAACAGCGCGGCGCCGGCGATAAAAATACGTTTTCTGTCGATGGCATCCGCCGTCACCCCTGCGGCCAGCAAAAAGCTGCCGAAGGTCAACATAAAGCCATTGGTCAGCCACGACAGCGCAGCGGGAGAGCCGCCCAGCGACTGCTGTATCGCGGGGGTGGTCATGACGCCGCCGGTAAAACTTAACGGCAGCAGCAAGGCCGCCATAAAGACAGAAAGCGCGGCCAGGGCGCTGGCGTATTGGGAAGGTGTTCTGGCGGGGAGTAACATCGGGCGGCCCTCATCAGTCGGCAAGGAATGAATAAACTGTCGCCATCCTATTGCGGATGTTATTACCGATAAATAGACTGAAAATATCTTCTTAAG
>NZ_JAGRQZ010000024.1:0-15523 GCF_018223915.1 Klebsiella sp. 64 | reverse complement strand
AACGGTCTGCGTTGTCGGGAAGATACGTGATCTGATCCTTCAACTCAGCAAAAGTTCGATTTATTCATAGATGGTCGCCTCCTGTTTGCCAAGCTAAATATGTTGTGGTGGCTTTACTGGTCATCGATTGCAGCCATAGATCCGGACTTTGCCGAGGTGATGTAAAATACCTCTGTCCCTGATGGAATACGCTGATGGAGGCCTCTATCAACAAAGCGCTCTTTCAGGAGCCTTGAATAAACCGGGTTTTCCCCATCGCGGTCTGACCTGTCTTGCCATCACTTCATGCTTGCCTGGGCAATCGGTGGTGTTGTTTCTGTCTTACTGATTAAGCAACTTAAGCGCTTATTATTGGTGCACAATACTCCCGCTCTTTGGCCAGGAGCGCCCACACAGTCCGCGCATTCTTGTTAGCCAATGCTACCGAGGCAATGTTGTTATTCCGGCGCGCCATTAGCTGGTTAGCCCAGCTCGATACGGCATCCTGTTTATGTTTGGCCGACTGCAATACCGCCCTGGCACCATGGATAAGCAAGGTCCTCAAATAGGTATCACCTCGCTTGCTTATCCCGAGCAGGACTTGTTTACCCCCACTGGAGTGCTGACGTGGAACCAATCCGAGCCAGGCAGCCAGTTGTCGGCCATTCTCGAAATTGTTGGCTTTACCAATGGTCGCAATCAGCGCGCTGGCGGTAACAGGGCCAATACCAGGGATCTTGCCGATACGCTGGCAGAGAGCATTTTGCCGATAGCACTGCTCAATCTGCTTGTCGAGTGTAGCGATGACATCGAACAGGTACGCCATGTGGTGCTGTAGTAGACTCAGCTGTGTACGAAACAGGACGGGTAACGGGTTATCCGCATCTTCCACGAGCTCAGGTAATCGTCGCTGTAGCTGCTGGATACCTCGGGGGACGACAATGCCAAATTCGGCCAATAACCCCCTGATTTGATTGGCTTGTGCGGTTCGCTGTTTGATGAAGCTCTGACGACTCCGGTGAAGTGCCAATACGGCTTGCTGCTCAGCGGTTTTGACCGGCACGAACCGCATGTTAGGTCGAGTGACGGCTTCACAAATAGCTTCAGCGTCTGCAGCATCATGCTTATTGGTTTTAACATAGGGTTTGACGAACTGAGGGGCCATCAGTTTGACATTATGGCCCATCGATATCAGTTTATTGGCCCAGAAATGAGCAGATGCACAGGCCTCCATGCCGATCAAACAGGGTGGGATGTTGGCAAAAAAGGAGGCCATTTGTGCCCGTCTGAGTTGTTTGTTGAACAACCGTTTTCCGTGCTCGTCAACCCCATGGATCTGGAAAACGTTTTTTGCCAAATCGATTCCAATAGTTTTAACGTTCATGATAGCAGCGCTCCGTTCAATGAGTGACGATTTATCGTCCCACTGTGGCACAAGAGATGGGAGGCGACCATTCCATTAACAAAGCCGTACTGGTAATATATCGGGACAATAACGCTATGGTAATTGTGCCTTTGATTACGATTACCCGATATTACCGGTAACAACAAAATGCCGGTAATCGTGATTGTCCTTTCCTGGCCTGACAGGGGGCGTATAGTGATCCCCCCGGAAAACCGGGCTGTGGTTGTTACCGGTAATTCAGCATAGTACACCGGGCAGCAAATTTGTGAGCGATCGTGCTGTCGTGGTTAATAACCCGGTATGCGATCTGTGCCTGCTGCCGGGAGTGTATCCGGCTTTACTTCTTTCTTCCGACAATATGTTAGCAATGCGGTGCAGTGGACTGGTAGCTGATAAGCCAGGGGCGGTAGCGTGCCCGGATATCGGTTTTCGGTATAAATGCGGTGTTGTTGACTGTTAATCTGTGAAATTATCACTTTCCGGCAATAACCATCGGTAAATGGTTGTATTTTAGTCTGGTATCCCGCCTGGGTTGCCAGTATGGTTAGGCATGCCGGCTGGCAGGCCGTAGTTCACACAGTGAATGAAGGTATCCTCGGGTGAGTAGTGTATTGAGTCTTATTGTGGCGCACAGTAAATGTTGTGCGGATTTATGGGCATTGGCGACTGGCCGCGGTACGGCAGCCAGAGCATTAATTAGAAATAAAGATGGTGTGTGAACCATGGAAAAACGATTAGTGAAACTGACTGCACTGGCGCTGGCTGTGGGGCTATTAAGCGGCTGTACCGTCGTCCCGGGGCAGGGGCTGAGTACTTCAGGCAAGGATGTTATTCATCCGACAGACAGCGATTACGATATTGATAAGCTGGTGAACGTATATCCGATGACGCCATCGCTGCTTAACCAGCTGCGCCCGGCTAAAGTTATTTCGCACGCTAACTAATAATTCTTATTATTTAGTCTGTGGTGATGGAGAGGAAGCTGGACGTCTAAGTCAATTAGCATCTGATTTAGGTATTTCAAAAAATATAATTTTTCTAGGAGGAAAAGAACGTTGTGAGTTAGCGAGGTTAATGCAGGCGTCGGATGTTTTTGTATTTTTAACTAAACGGGTTGAAGGTTTGCCACTGAATGTCCTTGAGGCAATGAGTTCAGGGTTACCTGTAATTATTTCTAAGCATCTAACTTTTTCTGCATCGGATAAAGTTATTAAGGTAAATCCGGAAGAATATAAGGATATTGCTAGCGAAATCTATGGTTTATTGAAATCTTATGATAGAGAGAAACGCTTTTCATATATTTTAGCACAAAATACACTGTCCTATGCTACTGATAGGTATTTACAGTTAATATATACTGATAAAGTCAGGAAATAAAAGTGAAAAAAGCCATACAGCAAATTCTTAGCGGTAATATTCTTTCTAAAGCATTAGGTCTTCTCAGGGAAGTCTTAATGTCAAAGTATTTTGGGACTGGAGAGATTAATGGCGGGTACAGGATTGCTCAATCAGGTACTTTAGTTCCCATAAACTTCATGACTAGTGATAGTTTGAATTCAGCATTTATTCCTCTCTACAAAAAATATTTATTGGAAGATCAGAATAAAGCAAATACATTTAAATGGTGTATGTTCTTTATTTTTCTGATGATATCAATGTTGATTTTTTGTATTTTATTTTTTTATTCACCATTTTGGGTATCAATATTGGCTCCTGGTATTGATGAGAAAACAAAAATAATATCTGTTTCATTATTAAAGATCATGGCGGTTTGTTGCCCATTTTATCTTTGCTCGGCTCTCATGAATTATGTTTCAATGGCGCACGATGATTTTAAGCCCATGTCTATGAGGAATCCTGTTCAAAATGTTGGTATGTTACTAGGGGCGGTAACTGCATATTATTTTGATAAATATGAGCTTTTAGCATGGGGGTTTACTGGTAGCTATATTTATTTTTTTGTTTGGTCTTTATTAAGAAAAAATTCTGATGTTATTTTGGCTAGGCCAAAAAAGTTAGTTGCAGTAGATATAAGACTTGTGTTGAATGATTTTTGGAAGGTGCTAAGGCCATTATTATTATTACCAATTATACTGCAAGGTAATATCACTCTGGAGCGTGCTCTTTCATCTCTGGTCGGTTTAGATGCTATATCATCTTTGGATTATGCTAAATTTATAACTGAAACAGTAATATTCTTTCTTTCTGTACCTATTGCGTTTGCAGGTTTATCTGCGTGGTCAGGGCTGACAAGTGAAGATATTAAGGAAAAGTTGAGTAAAATTTATACTTTGCTAGTTATATTAGGTATGTCTGTTTCGTTTTTCTTAATGTGCTACTCGAAATCTATAGTTATAGTTCTATTTCAGCGAGGAGCATTCGATACTACATCAGTAGAAATGACCTCATCATATCTTCAAGGTATGAGCATTGGATTATGGGCTCAAGTAATTGGTTATATTTTTATTAAAGCGCTAAGCGCGCAACTACGAAACAAGCAAGTATTGATTGTGATGATTTTGTCGTTGTTTGGAAATGCAATAGTTAACATCATTACTTATAAATCATTTGGTGCTTTTGGTATAGGATTAGGATGTTCTGCTTATGGCTTATTTCTCCTGCTGACTAGTGCTTTTTTTCTTGGATTACATAAAAATTTACATAGTTCGGTTCTTAAAATGGCAGCAGGGATTATAATTTATGGCATTTTTTATAAAATATATGGTTCGGTGAGTCATAGTGCTTTTGAAGTAGTTAATCTATTTGTTAACTCGATCGTTTTCTTCTGTTTTTTTGTTATATGGATTTTCTCTTTCAAAGAGTTAAGATTTAGTTTTCTAAATTTATTTAATAAAAAAAAGGCGTAATTTCAATGAAAGAAGATATAGTTGTACTATCAACAGCTGATTGGGATAATCCATTTTGGACTAATAAGCAGCATGTCACAGTTGAGTTAGCTAAGCGCGGGCACCGTGTTCTTTATATCGAGTCACTGGGGCTAAGACAACCAAGTATAAATAAAAAAGATTTGAGCAGAATTTATCGACGTATAATAAAAGGTATTAAGCCTCCCAGAAAAGTCAGAGATAACATCTGGGTTTGGTCACCTATATCTATACCGTTCAATAAATTTTCTTTTATTCGTGTTATTAATAAAATACTACTGAGTTCAACATTAAAGATTTGGTCATCTTTTATAGGCTTCAAAAAACCCATGTTATGGACTTATAATCCTCTAACAACTCGATTTTTGAATGTTGAAAATTTTAATTATTCTGTATATCACTGCGTTGATGAAATTAAAGCTCAGCCAGGTATGCCCGTAGATATTTTAGAAAATGCAGAAGAAGATTTAGTCCGAAGAGTAAATATTACTTTTGTCACATCACCAACTTTACTTAAAACACGTAAAGTATGGAGCAATAATGTATACTACTTTTCTAATGTTGCAGATTATGAGCATTTCAATATAGCTAAAGATGAGTCGCTGGGAATTCCTGACGATATGAGAGATATAAAAAAACCAGTTTTAGGATTTATAGGTGCAATTAGTGGTTATAAAGTTAATTTTCCGTTATTGGCTGCTATTGCTGATGCTCATCCAGAATGGTCTATAGTTTTAATTGGGGACATAGGTGAAGGCGATCCATCGACAGATGCCAAACTTCTTAATGATAAAGTTAATATACATATAATAGGCGCTCGTCCATATAAGCAACTACCAGCATATTTAAAAGCGATGGATGTTGCCCTCTTACCTAATAATATTAATGAATATACAGCATCTATGTTCCCAATGAAGTTTTTCGAGTATCTATCTGCAGGAAAAAATGTTGTAAGTGTAGACCTCGTTTCTATAAAAGAGTTTTCTGGGTGTGTAAAGATAGCTAGTAGTAGTGAAGATTTTATAGCCGCTATAGAAGAGATCCTCGCAGGAGACGTGATTGCACCAGAGAAAATTGATCTTTTAGCTAAGGAGTATACATATGCTTCACGAACAGAAAAAATGTTTAAATTAATTGAATCTGATAAATCTGATAAATAGATAGAGGAATTATGTACAGTTTCCCAATTATTGTCCAAATATCTCGCGATGCCGGTGATACAGGTGGTGGTCGAGTTGTCACTGAAACAAGCAAATGTATGGCCAAAAAAGGTTATAAAGTGATTATAATCACTGATGCCGAATGTGCTGTCTCGGAAGATAACATTACTTTGAAATATACTCTATTCGGTAATAAATTAAAGAAATGGGTGCCTGGTAATAAGTTAACTAAAACGATAAGACACTTCACGCAAATGTTTCTTTTTTCATTTTTATCATGTATTGAGTTATTTAAAATAAAAGGTGACAAAATTGTTCTTAATCATAATTTAGAGAGCTTTTGTGGAGATGTATATGTATTACATAATGTTTTTTGTTTCGAGAATAACGAAAAGCCATTTCTATTAAAAACAAAGAGGTTTTTTAATCCAGTATTTCTTTTTAGAAGTGCAAGAGAGCGTTATCTCCTGGCAACAGCTAAAAATAAAAAAATAATAGCAGTTTCAAAAAAAACATTAGATGAGGCTGCGAGATATTGTAATAGAAAGTCAGATTTAGTCTATATAAATAATGGTGTTAATCTTGAAGAGTTTCCTTTCCGCGAACATACAATTGATGACCATTGTTTTAATATTATATTTGTTGGGCATGAGTTTGAAAGAAAAGGGTTAAAATTTATCATTGAAAGTTTAACCCTGTTGCCGGAACAAGTAAAACTTAATGTAGTTGGTGGTGCAGGTAGTAACCAGAAAAAATATGAGGATCTGGCTAAGCAATTACATGTCTCTCACAGAGTCAAATTTTGGGGGACGTTGCTTGGGGAGCAGTTGGTTCAACTGTATCATCGTTCACATGTGTTTGCTCTACCAAGTTCATATGAAGCTTGGCCACTAGTTGGTTTGGAAAGCATGTCTTGTGGTTTACCTGTCTTAATGACTAGAGTGGGAGGTATTCCTGAATATCTATCTGATGGATATAATGGATACTTTATTAATATATCTTCCGAAGATATTGCAGAGAAAATAATGTTACTTATCAACAACGTTGATAAATATTCAAGTCTATCTCTAAATGCAAGAAATACAGCAATGCAACACTCTTGGAATGTTGGTGCTGAGAAGTACCTAGATATTATAAAGAAGTGTATTTAATAATTTTGATTATTGGTCGTTATTATGTTGATTATATAATTTTTGATAAAAAGGTTTGAAATGATAAATATATACACATCAGCTAATAAAACCACGTCACTTAGCATGGCTAGGGCTGTGTTTGTTATATTTCTTCTTTGGAGTACTTTTTATGCACCATTAAAATGGATTCTCAATCTTGCAGGTGTCGGTTTTTTATTTTATATACCAAAATTTGCGTTATTAATAAGTATCATTGTTAGTGTTTTTTTGACTAGAAAAATAAATAAGCAAACAGTATTTTTTATTATTGCTGTTTTTATTTCCTCTATATATGGTCTATATGTATTTGGTAATTTATCACAGGTTTTATTTTGTATTTATATTCTAGTACCATTTGCCTTTGGTCTGTACTATGGAGAAAAACTGATTAATGGCGGTATGTACAAGACACTTATTATCATATGGGCAATGATATCTATCGGTGTACTGCTAAATGTTGTAATCCAATATCCATGGGCTGGTGCGGTAATGGATATTGATGGGGGGGCAATTTATATTGCAAAGGAATGGACTACATATGATGTTACTCGTTATGCTGGTTTCTCTGTAGCATCTTATTCAGTTGCGACTCAACTTCTTGCAATTGGTGTTTATCTTATCTGTGTCGCCAAAACAAAAAAAATCAAAGTGATATTTTTTGTCGTTACTTTTATCTTACTTGTTTTAACCACAACTAAAGGTGCTATTTTTTCTTTAGCAGCAGTGGGGCTTCTATTGTTTTTTTATACGAATAAAAAAATCATGCTCCATAAAATATTAATAATCGTGCTGATTATTGATATTATACTTCCTATTTTATCCCTTTCGTATTCTGACTCTTTGGTGTATAGCGGTAATCGAGGTGGGTCATGGTTACTTACTACTGAAACTATTTATGAGCGCATGACATGGATGTGGCCTGAATCTTTATCTTTTATTTTACATAAAGGTAATGTCATTATGGGGGCTGGAATGGGAGGGATAGGTACAGCATTATCATTGTTTTATCAGCAATTCGATGAAAATGCTTTACGCTTCGCTTCTGCTGACAATATATTCATATATACATTTGGTCTGTTTGGGGTTTTGGGAGTAATTGCTTTATTTGTTTTATGTAAAAAAGCATCTAAAATCAATTGGCAAGATGATCTCTCTATTTACGTATATATGAGCACATTAAGTATGCTTTTATTTGGATTGGTCGGTGCTCCTTTTGAAAGAGAGTTTTGGCTTGTATTTTTAGGAATAACAATCCAAATTGCTTTTAAAAATACTAATCAAGCTAAATAATTATTGGGGGTGATGTTTGATTTATCCTGTTATTATGGCCGGTGGTACCGGTAGTCGTTTATGGCCGATGTCTAGAGAATTGTATCCGAAACAATTCTTGAGGTTAAGCGGAAATGACTCAATGCTGCAAGAAACTATTAACCGATTGATTGGTTTAGATACTAAAGAGCCATTAGTTATCTGTAATGAGCAGCATCGTTTTTTAGTCGCAGAGCAATTACGTCAAAATAATCAGTTATCCAAAAATATTATTTTAGAACCTTCTGGAAGAAATACAGCACCAGCTATAGCTTTGGCCGCAATTAACGCAACTATGTCAATGGATGATGATCCACTTCTTTTGGTTTTGGCTGCGGATCATATTATACAGAATAAAAAATCTTTTCATGATGCTATTAAAAATGCTATTCCTCATGCTGAGCGAGGAAAGCTTGTTACTTTTGGAATAATTGCAAAATCACCTGAAACGGGGTATGGATATATACAAAGAGGTGAAGAAGTTAATGAAGATTCATCTATTGCGTATAAGGTGAAAAGATTTGTAGAAAAACCTGATTTAGATACTGCCAAGTTATATTTAAGCAGTAATGATTATTATTGGAACAGTGGAATGTTTCTTTTCCGTGCAAAGCGATATCTCGAAGAGCTTTCTACCCACAGACCTGATATTTTAGCTGCTTGCCAGCAAGCAATGGCTGGCCAGTCTTCTGATTCTTCGCAAAATTTTATTCGTGTTGATAAAGATTCATTTATGAAATGTCCCGATGAATCAATTGATTATGCTGTTATGGAGAAAACTTCTTCGGCTATTGTTGTTCCATTGGATGCAGGTTGGAGCGATGTTGGTTCTTGGTCTGCTTTATGGGATGTGAACGATAAAGATGAGCAAGACAATGCTCTCAAAGGTGATGTGTTTGTTCACGATACTAAAGATTGCTATATCAATACTGAAGAACAGTTCGTGGCTGCTGTCGGAGTTGAGAATCTTGTAATTGTCAGTACTAAGGATGCAATTCTTGTTATTGATAAATCTAAAGTTCAAAATGTCAAAGAAATAGTAAAATACTTGAAAGAACATGGTCGCCGTGAATCTCGTTTACATCGTGAATCTTATAGCCCATGGGGACGAAGTGACCAGATAGTACGTTCATCTCGCTATAACATTAATAAAGTTACCGTAAAGCCGGGTGGTAAATTTTCTTTGCAATTACATTATCATCGTGCCGAGCACTGGGTTGTATTGTCTGGGACAGCTCAGGTAACACTTAATGAAAAAGTATTTATATTGACTGAAAATCAATCAACATTTATTCCCATTGGTTCACAACATATGTTGGAGAATCCAGGAAAGATTCCGCTAGAGTTGCTTGAAATCCAATCAGGTTCATATCTAGGTGAAGACGATATTATTAGAATCAAAGATCATTATGGAATAATGTAAAGAGGTAAGTATGTCTTCTAAATTAACATGTTTCAAAGCATATGATATTCGTGGTAAGTTAGGTGAAGAACTCAATGATAACATTGCCTATCGAATTGGTCGTGCATACGGAGAGTTTCTCAAACCTAAGACGGTGGTAATTGGTGGTGATGTCAGACTGACTAGTGAAAGTCTCAAGCTATCTTTGGCTAATGGTTTGCAAGACTCTGGAGTAGATGTTATCGATATTGGCCTCTGCGGAACAGAGGAAATATATTTTGAAACTTCATATTTGAATGTCGATGGCGGCATAGAAGTTACGGCCAGTCATAATCCTATAGATTATAACGGAATGAAACTTGTAAGGGAGCAATCGAGACCAATAAGTGGGGATACTGGATTGCATGACATTCAGCGAATTGCTGAATGTAATAACTTTGCGAAGGTAGAACAAAATCAAAGAGGATTTTATCAAAAAAATAATATTCTTGATGCATACATTGATAAATTATTAAGTTATGTAGACTTTAGTAAATTTACACGGCCTCTTAGATTTGTTTTTAATTCTGGAAATGGGGCGGCTGGTCATGTGATTGATGCAATCGAGAGCCGGTTTTTAACGGCTAAAGTTCCAGTTGAGTTTATTAAGATTCATCACAGTCCTGATGGTAACTTTCCCAACGGTATTCCAAATCCTTTATTACCAGAATGCCGTAAAGATACTACTGAAGCTATTATAAAGTATAATGCTGATATGGGAATTGCCTTTGATGGTGACTTTGATAGATGTTTTTTATTTGATGAGCACGGTCAATTTATTGAGGGATATTATATTGTGGGTCTATTGGCGGCAGCTTTTCTTGAAAAGCATCCCGGCTCACGTATTATCCATGATCCGCGGTTAAGTTGGAATACAATTGATATTGTGACTAAAGCCGGGGGAGTGCCTATTTTATCCAAAACAGGACACGCTTTTATTAAAGAAAGAATGAGGGAAGAGGATGCAATATATGGTGGAGAGATGAGTGCACATCATTATTTTCGTGACTTTTCCTACTGTGATAGTGGGATGATACCATGGTTATTAGTGTCAGAACTTCTTTGTGTTAAAAATCAAACTCTCGGACAATTGGTTGCTGATCGCATGGCTGCATACCCTGCATCTGGAGAAATAAATAGTGTCTTATCTGATGCTAAATCTGCAATAGAGAGAGTTAGATTGAACTATCAATCAGACGCTAATATTATTGATAACACAGATGGTGTTAGTATAGAGTATGATGATTGGCGTTTTAATTTGAGGAGTTCTAATACTGAGCCAGTAGTTAGGCTTAATGTTGAGTCAAGAAATGATATTGATTTAATGCTTAACAAAAAAGAAGAAATATTACGTTTGTTGCGTGGCTGAGTTTTGAAAGTATGCCTGTTGATGTTTTACCCAACGTATTCGGTTGATGGAAAATATGAATTCTAATTTAGATGTTGGTATAGTTGGTGATTGGTTTGTTACGTATGCTGGTTCAGAAAAGGTTGTAGCTGAGTTTTTGAATGTTTTTCCTGATGCTAGTCTTTATGCTGTTGTTGATTTCCTTTCCGCAGAAAATAAAAAACACTTCAAAAATAAAGATATTACAACTACGTTTATTCAAAAATTACCTAAGTCAAAAAGCAAATATCAGAGTTACTTACCATTAATGCCACTTGCCATAGAGCAACTTGATGTGTCAAAGCACGATGTAATTTTATCAAGTAGTCATGCTGTTGCTAAAGGGGTATTGACTGGACCAGATCAACTTCACATTAGCTATGTTCATTCACCGATACGTTATGCATGGGATCTGCAACATCAGTACCTTCGTGAGGCTGGCATGTCTAATGGGTTGAAAAGCCTCTTAGCCCGTATAGTTCTTCATAAAATGAGAATTTGGGATTGTCGTACAGCTAATAGTGTCGATCATTTTATTGCTAACTCTCAGTTTATTGCTCGTCGTATAAAAAAATTCTACGGCCGTGACGCTGATGTCATTTATCCACCAGTTGATGTAGAGCGATTTACTTTAAATGAGAATAAGGAAAATTATTACTTTACTGCTTCTAGACTAGTTCCTTATAAACGTATTGATGTAATTGTCGAAGCATTTAGCCATATGCCTGATAAACGGCTCGTTGTTGTTGGGGATGGTCCTGAGATGGCGAAAATTAAGTCAAAGGCAACCAAAAACATTGAAATATTGGGCTATCAGTCCAATGAGGTAATGCTTAAACATATGCAAAGTGCAAAAGCCTTTGTGTTTGCAGCTGAAGAGGACTTTGGTATAACACCTGTTGAAGCTCAGGCATGTGGAACTCCTGTTATCGCTTTTGGTAAAGGAGGCTCTTTAGAAACTGTGCGACCATATGGGCAAGATAATCCGACTGGAATGTTTTTTAGCCAACAAAAGATAAATGATATTATTGATTCTGTAAATAGCTTCGAGAAAACTAGTGAAGTATTTACCCCAGCGAATTGCCGTATGCATGCTCAAAAGTTTTCAGTCGCTAGATTTAATCAACAAATTGACAATTATGTAACTGAAAAGTGGAATGAATTCAAAGAAAAGAAAAGAGTTATTTACTGATAATTTCTATCATTTAGATATTTTTTCATCATGGTTTTTTTATATTACCTTTAGATGATTGCATGAATAATATATAGCGTTTTTTAAATATGTTTTTAGATGATTATGTATTCAGATGTTGTGTTGAGCTTCTGACATGTCAATGGCAACCTGTGAATTAATTAGCATGGCGAGTAATACTCGCCATGCTAATTTTTAATATTGTTCAACAGTCCAGTCATTAGCAATCATTTGCGAATTTTTGTTTTTAAAATCTTGCCGTAAACCTGAAATTAAAATTAGGTTAGTTCCCAGTGGTGATGTTAGGTTTTTACCAAAACGAATCCATGTATTATGTTTGTTAGGTAATGTTATTATGTCTTTTTGTATTTCTTTCCCTTTACTATCTATGTATGAGATTTCAACGAAAGATTTCTCTGTTTTCTCTGTCAGAAATACGTTTCCTGATATTGAGAATTTTTTGTTTTGCCTGATTTTTGCTTCGTAGTGTTCTTTTTCTGTAGGGTTGAGAAATATGCTATGGTCTGAAAAAGACCATTCTGGTATTTCCTTTACTAAATTATCTCTGTTACTTTCTGTTGCTATTATTAAATTTTGCGAAAGGCTAAATACGTTAAAATAATCATTCTCTGATGATTCCAACGATATTCCATCAAATGTACAGTTTATGTTTTTGTCTATCACATTGATTAAATTGGATTTTTTTCTATCCGCAGATGTACTATAAATGGGGATTTTTATATCTCTGATGGTTAATCTAGATGATTTGTTTTTACTTTTAAATGTACCGATAGTTAATGGTATGTTGTTTGTGAAATACCAGTCACATCCAATTATATCTATATAAAAACTTGCTCTTTCACTATTAACTGTGAATTGTTCTTGCTCCCCATTATCTTCAAAGTGGCATTGGTTATATCTCCATATACCTTTAGCTTCTGGATTGTTTATTGTTAATACCTTGCTGCAATAATCAAATGAACATTTATTGAAGTTAATCTCGCAGCTACCATGGATATGACGAATTGCTATTGCATTATTACAACCATTAAATATACATTCTGTGAATGATTGGTTTTCGCAAGCATTATATTTTTTGTTAACTGTTATAAATGTTGTTTTTTCATTATTTCTTCCTCGGAAGATGCATTTTGTGAATGATATACACCATTCGTTATCTCCAAATAAAACGCTATTATCAAAATTATTAACTGCTATATGCTCAAATGAAACACCAGGAGTGCTTTTGTTTTTTTCTTGATTTATTATAATTCCATTAATTCCCTTTTTACCTTCTATCACTAGATTTGACATTTTGTGTATTAATGCATTCCATACTTCACCTGATGAATTATCATCTCCTTTAACTATTATAGCGTATTCATTCTCCTTGCAGTTACTGAAGTTAAATATTGCTTCGCCATTTCCAATTATAGAGTATTTTTGAGGGTTCCACTCTAAGGGTGTTTTGAAATTATATCTTCCCGGCTCTATAATTAAATTTATTTTATTTTCTTCACAAAATAACAACGCGTTATTTTTTGCATTATCGTCGTTTTCTATTGATCCATCTGCACCAAATTCTGAAAGTGAGATAGTTCCTTTTATTATTCTTTTGAATCTGGCTCCTGTTTTTGTGACAAAGCAGGAGCCTCCATTATCAGGTGTTGCTTCATCTTTATCATCATAGTAAAAATATCCTCCTCCTGTAATGGGTTTATTATTCCCATAATAAGAAACTAAGTATATTATTTGGTTGTTATGTTGAGCTCCTAGTTGTCTTAATTCATTGATATTATTACATGTGATTATATTGTTATTGTGAAATATTTTTTGCTCTGTACTTTGTGATTTAGATGATACGATTAGTCCGCCAGATAGTAATGCGATTTTTGTAAGCAATTCTCTTCGTTTCATATGCTGACCCTCCTGTTATAGCTTTGTATTTATTATATAGCTTATCGCACAATGCGTGAATTTTTAATGCTGTAAATTTTATTTACTTAAAGGGGTGTAATTAAGTGAGAAATTTCTCTATAGACAAAGCTAAAATTTTAGCAGCCTTTTGCATTGTCTTGGTGCATTCTGGTACTTACCCAGAGTTTGGATATTATTTGGGCGGGGTTTTTGGCAATATCTCTCGCTGGGCTCTTCCATTCTTCTTTCTTACATCTGGATATTATTTTGGTCTTTCTAATGCTTTTGATATTACAAAACGTGTGAATAAATTAATATCAATTCTTTTTTGGATATCTTTAATTTATTTGCCTTTGAGGGTGATTAAATCGTTTTTATCTTCTGGTAGTATTGGGAATAGTATATTTTCTTTAAATTCATTTGTTGGCGGTGTTTACTTTCATCTTTGGTTTTTAGTTTCTCTTGTTGTGGCTTTTTTGATTTTAGGATATGCCATTAATAATGGTAGTCGTTTATCAGTTGCATTTTTTTCTGTTGTATTGATAGCTTTGTTTTGGGTTTTTGATATTGTTAATTCGTCAGGGACAAAAACTGAAGCCTATTACCTTTTTAGGTTGTTATTTGCATTTCCCATTTTTTTTATTGGATTTAAGTTTGCTAAAAATAACTATCTTCAGCGTTTTTCTTCATTTAATTATATTGTGATGATTTTTTTTGGTTTAGTTTTTGTTGTTTCTGAAACTTCTTTTTTATATTTTAAATATGGATTTGATTTACATGAAAGGCAGTTTCCTTTAGGGGTTTTACTTATTTCTGTGGGCGTTCTAGGCTTGTGCTTGACGAATATATCTAATAATAAGTCGTATTTTTCTTTATGCGGTGAAAAATATTCTTTAGGTGTGTATTTATTACACCCGCTATTTCTTGTGTTTTTCAGCGATATATCAAAAAAATAGGATTGAATTTGTCAGTATTAAGTCTCTGTTTTGCTTTCTTCGGTTCCTTGTTTTTGATGGTTATTATTGAAAGATATTTTAGCTGGTTTTATTCAAAGATTAATGGCATTGGTGTGAAATAGTTTTTGCTTTTTCTGAGTTAATTTGTTGGGCATATTAACTATTGTACATGATTAGAGGTATGTTTTTCAGTTATTACTGAGGCCATTTTTATGGCTTCAGTAATCTCCACTAAACTCCATTTACCCTGGCTATTTCTCTTATCTGTACCTGCCTTGCCATCAGCACAATACACCCGTCCATCACCCGCACTTCCATCTCGGCACCCACGTTAAAACCGGCGGCCTCCAGCCATAATCCCTTTAATCGGATTGCGGGCATCTGCACAAAATCCTGATACCGGCACGCATAACTCACTTTCATTAGCCGCACATTTACCTTTGCACCTTCAGATCTTTTCCCGTAAGCGCCCTTAAATCAGCACCCTTGTAAACTATGACTTAGCTTAATCCAGCTTTACATTCCATGGCAGCAGTAGTTCAAGTTTCTCAAGCGTGTCGGCAGTCGCGATGTGGTCCAGAATATGTTTGATGTAGGCTTGCGGTTCTAAGTTATTGGCTTTGGCCGTTTCAATTAATGAGTAACAAGCAGCACTGGCTTCTGCGCCTTTGCGTGTGTCAGCGAATAGCCAGTTTTTACGGCACTGTTGCAAATAGTCGGT